>NZ_JASODH010000017.1:0-3593 GCF_030212035.1 Pauljensenia sp. UMB10120
ACAATCATGGAACCAGCCGCATCCCTTGCGGCCTAAAAATCAGAAGGAAAACTGTCAACCAAACCCTCAGCAGACCCGCTGCCTTGCCTTGTACACTGGCTGACGTGCCTACCTCACCAGAAAACACACCCCGTCTTGAAGAGGCCGTGCTAGAGCGTCCGGGTTGTCGGCTGGTGTACCGCAAACGAGAGGCTACCTCGGGTAGGTGGGTCGTCTTCCTGCATGGGGCCGGCATGGACGGGCACATGTTCGACACGCAGATTTCCAGCATCCCCATCGACATTGGCATCGCGGTCTGGGATGCGCGTGGACACGGGCGATCCCGGCTCACGAGAGCTTTCCGATACCGTGACATGCTCGACGACCTCCATGCCCTCGTCCAACACATCGCGCCGAAGCGCCTCACCCTCGTCGGCCAGTCCATGGGCGGCAACCTGGCTCAGAGCTACGTCGAGCTCCATCCCGGTGCCGTCCATCGGTTGATGCTGATCGACTGCACCGACAACCACGGATCCTTGACCAGAATGGAGCGTTGGGCGTTGCGCATGGCCAGGCCGTTGCTGTCGGCCTATCCGTGGAAACTCACCGTCCGCCAGTCCGCGCGAGCGTGCGGAGTCGACCCAGCGACCATCGCCTACGCTTCCCGCTGTTTGGAGCGCATGGGCAAGTCGACATTCGTGGAGGTCATGGGTTTCTGGGTTGTTTGTCTCCGCCCCGACCCCTCCTACAGATTCCCATGCCGCACCGTGGCGCTGCTTGGCCAACAGGACAAGACGGGCAACGTTGCCAAGGCCCTAGCGCGACTGGCCGACAAGGATCCACTCGTTGAACTCACGACGATCCCCGACGCCTCCCACAATTCCAACATGGATCAGCCAGTCATTACCAACGCTGTGCTTGGGCGACTGCTCGCCTCGTAGCTCCGCGCGCAATGCCGCCGCCGCCCCGATGCCGTTGAGAGCGCATCATGGGGCGATGCTGTCTTGCGAAGTGGGAGACACACCTTAGCCCAGGAGCTCTACTGGCTGGTGCTCGAGTTTCTGGCTCAGTCCTTTTGATAGAAATCGCACGCGTACCCGTCTGCCGCTAGTGGCAACCCCTGCGCCCAGTCGGGCGTGGTGGCCATCAGCTCGCAGATCTCGTCCACGGTGGCCGTGGCGGTCTCCACGACGATCTCGTCATGGACGTGCATGACGATCCTGTGCCCAGCGCGATCGACCTGGTGCAAGGCATACGTGAGCAGATCTCGGGCGACGGCTTGGACAATGTTCTCGGTGAGCTTCCCACCGTAGGTTTCCAACTGGCCCCAATTGCGTCCCATCGTGATGCCCTCGTGCGCGATGCCGGTACCACCGAACCGGTTCTCACCCAGCTTGGGTTTCACATAGGCCAGGCGACGCCCGGAGGGCAGGCGGATGAACATAATCCCAGACTCCACGGTGAAAGTCAGCGCACCAACACAGGTCGGCTGGCGGGTAGAGATGGCCTCGATCGCGGCGGTGTTGATATCGGCCCACAGCTGCACCACGCTGGGGTTGGCTGCCCGCCACGCATCCACCAACGGCTGCAACTCGCTCTCAGCTAGCCCCATGCGTAGGGCTCCCATAGCTTTTAGTGCGCCGACGCCGCCTTGGTATCCGCAGTTGTGGACGAGATGTCCCGATACGGTGTAACGGTGATGCTCTCCGGCATGTCGTAGGTCATAAACTCGAGCCGGGCCTCGATTAATGGCCATGCCTTGTATCGGTGTTTGACTGCTGTGCGTGCATCGTTGATGATCTGGCTCCGACTTTTTCCAGTCGAGAGTTTGCGCCTGACGACGCTTTGCTCGTAGGGCCAGTAGCGTTGCTCGAAACGAGAAAGCACTGTGTTTCGGCGGTTGCCGATGTTCGCCTTGCGGTCGACGAATCGTAGATTGCCCGGCTCGTAATGGCCGTTGGTGTCGATACGATCCAGCTCCAGTTCCTCGCTCACATTGGGCAGATTGTCCACAATCCATAGCCCTGCTTCCTGGATGGAGGAGAACCTGAATTCGATTCCACGCCCACCGTAGGATTCCCATTGCCCATCGTTGGGGTTGGTGCAGCGTTGCTTGGCGGAGGTCAGCCTGCGATCCAGCCAACGCGGAATGTGTGGAAGATCTTTCTCGGAACAGTTCTGGCACCCTTTGGATCGCCCGCTTGTCAGGGAGCCCAGGTTGATCCACTCGATCTTGCCACAGCCGGTGCAGCGTGTTTCGGCGTAGCAGTAATTCCAGTTTTTCGACCAACGTTTTTCGGGGTTGATGATTCGCACCCACCCGTATTGGGTGCCGACCATCTCCGGTTTGTAAGAGACGTGCGCCGCTGGCGGCAGCTTGCCCGAATGGTATCGGCTCCGGTTGCCCTTGAACCCACACGAGGTGATCTGGCGTGGCGATGAGTCCTTGATATTCAATGACATTGCGTATTCCTTGATAGATCAGTCCTTCATGAGCGACAAAACTTTCTCCGTCCCACACTTTGTGACTGCAGGTGACCTGTTCGATAGGCACTTCTCCCTGATCGGTGAGCACCAATTGGCCTTCAGCGATACACGCCAAGACCGCGATCTTCCCTTTCTGCCGCAGCTCACTGTTCACGCCGTGCTTGTCGACGGGGACGCCGAACATTCTGCTGGCGGTCTCGCAATATAGATCCTTGCCTTCCTCGAACGCGCGCAGTGTGGTGGTTTCTCCGGCGAGCCACGCGATCACACGAGCTTCGATCGCCGAGAAATCCGCAACCACGAAGCGATGCCCCTCGGCTGGGATGAAGGCGGTACGGATCAACTGGGAAAGCGTGTCAGGCACCGACGGATACAGCAGCCCAATTGCGTCGAAGTTTCCCGTCCGCACGAGCGTGCGGGCCTCGCCAAGATCTGGGAGGTAGTTGCGGGGTAGGTTTTGGACTTGGACGAGGCGGCCAGCGAATCTTCCGGTGCGTCCTGCCCCGTAGAACTGGAGGAAACCCCGCCCGCGCCCGTCAGAACCTTGGACGTGTTGCATCGCCTCATACTTCTTGATCGAGGACTTGGCGAGCTCACCGCGCAGCAAGAGGACCTCACGCACCTGGCCAGTAGCCGTATCGAGCGCGACGGCAACTTCGTCTTTCGTCAATGACTGCAGGGGCGTGCCATGGGCGGCGAGCCACTCTTTCAGCTGGATCGGCGAGTTCGGGTTCTCCAGCCCCGTGAGTTCTTGAGCTCGGGCCAGTGTGGCGGTGCGGTGCTGCCGGTCGCAGGCCACTGCGTTGTCAACCAAAGTGGTGTCGAGCAGGATCCCGGTGTCGTTAATCTGCTGGTCAAGGGCGTAGGTGTCCCATTCGGCTTCGGGCAGGGGGAAAGCGGCGAGGCGTTCGTGGATCGCCAGCTCCACCTCCACATCACGGCGGTTATACGCCTTGAACGCCTCCCACCCGTCCGGGTCGGAGGCAGGCGGGTTACGCATCCCGCCCTGGTTGAAGACGCTGGGTGTGGCCGGGGTGCAGAACTGGCGGAGGGTCTGCTGAGGGTTTGGTTGACGTCTAGCTTGTTTCGCTGGGGCGGGGCAGGGAAGGATGTTGATTATGTCGAAG